>NZ_JAHXBZ010000010.1:0-11476 GCF_019448275.1 Streptococcus humanilactis
TCTACATCAGCATCAACAAGTGCCGTAGCTTCTACATCAGCAAGCACTAGCGCAGTAGCATCTACCTCAGCATCAACAAGTGCGGTAGCCTCTACATCAGCAAGCACAAGCGCAGTAGCCTCTACATCAGCAAGCACAAGTGCGGTAGCCTCTACATCAGCAAGCACAAGCGCTGTAGCATCTACCTCAGCAAGCACTAGCGCGGTAGCATCTACATCAGCAAGCACAAGCGCTGTAGCATCTACATCAGCAAGCACAAGTGCGGTAGCTTCTACATCAGCATCAACAAGTGCCGTAGCGTCTACATCAGCATCAACAAGTGCGGTAGCCTCTACATCAGCATCAACAAGTGCGGTAGCCTCTACATCAGCGTCAACAAGCGCTGTAGCATCTACATCAGCAAGTACTAGCGCTGTAGCCTCTACATCAGCGTCAACAAGTGCGGTAGCGTCTACCTCAGCCAGCACAAGCGCAGTAGCCTCTACCTCAGCCTCAACAAGTGCCGTAGCGTCTACCTCAGCATCAACAAGTGCGGTAGCGTCTACCTCAGCAAGCACAAGTGCGGTAGCGTCTACGTCAGCAAGCACAAGCGCAGTAGCGTCTACCTCAGCAAGCACAAGCGCAGTAGCGTCTACCTCAGCCAGCACAAGCGCAGTAGCCTCTACCTCAGCATCAACAAGTGCCGTAGCGTCTACCTCAGCGTCAACAAGTGCGGTAGCGTCTACGTCAGCCAGCACAAGCGCCGTAGCCTCTACCTCAGCGTCAACAAGCGCCGTAGCGTCTACCTCAGCGTCAACAAGTGCTGTAGCTTCTACATCAGCATCAACAAGTGCGGTAGCCTCTACCTCAGCATCAACAAGTGCGGTAGCTTCTACCTCAGCGTCAACAAGTGCGGTAGCGTCTACCTCAGCAAGCACAAGCGCTGTAGCATCTACCTCAGCAAGCACAAGCGCAGTAGCGTCTACATCAGCAAGTACTAGCGCCGTAGCGTCTACATCAGCATCAACAAGTGCGGTAGCGTCTACCTCAGCAAGCACAAGCGCTGTAGCATCTACGTCAGCATCAACAAGTGCGGTAGCCTCTACCTCAGCAAGCACTAGCGCCGTAGCCTCTACCTCAGCAAGCACAAGCGCTGTAGCATCTACCTCAGCGTCAACAAGTGCCGTAGCGTCTACCTCAGCAAGCACAAGTGCGGTAGCCTCTACATCAGCGTCAACAAGTGCCGTAGCGTCTACGTCAGCATCAACAAGTGCCGTAGCGTCTACGTCAGCGTCAACAAGTGCGGTAGCGTCTACCTCTGCATCAACTAGCGCGGTAGCATCTACGTCAGCGTCAACAAGTGCTGTAGCGTCTACGTCAGCAAGCACAAGCGCCGTAGCCTCTACCTCAGCGTCAACAAGCGCCGTAGCGTCTACCTCAGCGTCAACAAGTGCTGTAGCTTCTACATCAGCATCAACAAGTGCGGTAGCCTCTACATCAGCATCAACAAGTGCGGTAGCTTCTACCTCAGCGTCAACAAGTGCGGTAGCCTCTACCTCAGCAAGCACAAGTATGTCAGTTCCGGATAGTACTGATAAACCGAACTTTAGTTTGAGTGACAGTACTTCGCAATCAACGAGTCTAAGCATGTCAGTCTCAACGTTAGTGTCTATGTCGACTTCGATAAGTACGTCGCTTTCAGGTGTAGCTTCTGAGAGTGCTTCAACGTCAATCTCGCTTGTAGGATCAAATGTTGATCATTCGACTTCACATGTCGGAAATGGTACCGGATCGACAGCTAAGTCAAGACAGCAATTGCCAAATACAGGTACAGAAGCTTCCAAATCATCTGTACTCCTAGGTGTTTTGACTGCTGTAACCGGTCTAGGTCTGATTGCGAAACGCCGCAAACGGGATGATGAAGAAGAAATGTAAACAATCTTTCTGTAGCAGACTTCTCTACGGATAGATGTTTGAAAAAGTGGCTGGAACAAAAGTTTGGCCCATAAAAAAAGTGAACAAAACTAGTTTTCTGGAAATCAGAATTCAGTTTAGTTCACTTTTTTATTTTATGGAAAATTGAAACTACAACAGTACACAAAGGCTACTAAAACATTTCTAGAAATTAATAATCCTTTCCTGATCGGTTTGTTCATATCTTTTTTTCATCCACAATAAATAAGAAATCCTAAAATCCCAATAATAAAAATCGAATATCTCATCCTTACTTTAAAGGTGACCTAAGGTTGCTATTTTTCAGCTATGTATGGTTCATCTACTCAATAAAAATATACAAACGTCTTAGCGATAATGATATGAAACAAAATTAATTTTCTGGATTATGTATTTTTGGAAAATTTTTTGTTTAAAATACAATATAGTTAATATTGTATTAAAATCAACCTCAAACAAAATGCTTATAAAATAAACTATTTTATAATAATGGTTAGGAAATCGCATCCAACGCCTTGTAACAAAAATTTAATATTTCGGAATTTTGAAACATAAAAACGCTTAAAAATTGGACTTTGTTTCTATGAAAACGTTTAAAATGGTTATTTTTCTAATATTTATAAAAAACGGTATATCCGCCTATAATATCCATATAAAATACTTTTTTTTTTTAGGTAAAAATGTTTTGAAAGTTATTGAATTAACTGCATTTGAAGTGTATAATATAGATTGGTATTTTATTGATAAATACACATAAATATAATTGGAAAGGAATCTAAAAAATGTTTTTTAGACGCCAAGAAGGTGAATATAGAGAGACGGATCGTGTGACCCGTTTCAAGTTGATTAAGTCGGGTAAGCATTGGTTGCGTGCCTCGACCTCTCAATTTGGTCTCTTTAAAGTCTTGCGTGGTGGTGTAGATGCTGCTCAGGTAACAACTGAAGTTATCGAAGAGCAATCAGCAAATACACTGACTGGATTGGATATCCTGAAAGGGATAGCCGCAGCAGGGACGGTGCTTGGAGGAGCAGTTGCAACACAAACAACTGTTTATGCCAACGACGCTCTTGAAAAGACAGTAGAGTCAAATCAAACACTTGCGAATACAGACACAGTAACTTTGGGAACAGTAAAAGATCAGGAGGGGGCTCAAGCCGACAGCCTATCAGTTTCTGTCAGCCAAAGCCAATCCTTGTCTGAGGAAGCTTCCAAGAATGCAAGTAAGCATCTTTCAGAAAGTGAAAGCCAATCAGTAAGTACTTCAACAAGTGCTTCTGTATCGGCAAGTACATCTGCTTCTGAAAGTGCAAGTACAAGTGCATCTGAGTCAGCCTCAACAAGTGCATCTAAGTCAGCCTCGACAAGTTCGTCTCAATCACAAACTGGAGTGACTTCTGAACTTGCAAAACCAGCAACATCAGAAACAGCTTCAAACAAAGAGACATCTGTTCGTAAGGAAGATGCAGCTAACGCAACAGCTGATGCGGCTCTTTCAAAAGTTATCACTGATAGCCTCGCATCTCTACAAGCAGTTGAAAATCGTTTGAGTCAAATCACATCAACGACTTCAAGTTTGGTGGATACAACGACAACAGCTGCCGTAGCGACTACAGTATCTGCTGAGAGCAACAAGAAAGCCCAAGAAGACCGCAAACGTCTATCTAAAATCTCAGCGACTATGGGTGAATACCTCGCTAAGTCTATCGGTCTGCCAAATACAGAAGCAGCGGTTGCTAAGGTCAATGCTGCTGTAACAGCTATCGAAGAAGCACTGAAAACTCCAAATGCTGACTTGACAGATGTTATCAAGCAAGCCACATCTGCGCAAAACTCAATCGTCAATGCTGTGCTTCGTGCTAATAACGGTAAACGTGATTTCCTTAATGGTAAAGCGATGAAACCAGGGACACAGTTCCGTGTTCGTAATACACAAACTGGTTCAGGTGCCATCGGTGAACAGACTGAAAATCTAGCAAATGGTGAAAGTATCAAGTATCTAACATCTGGTGAAAATACGGATGTTAAAAGACGTGTTGAAACTTCTGTTGATCTGAAGGCAGAACCTGTATACGCGGAGAACGGTAAGATTACAAAGATTATCTGGACGCTCATGTCTAACCCTCGTCAGACCATGAACCAGACCAATGTTCGTCACTGGATCCAAATCCCTAGTCAGGTCAATATGCCGACAACGATTGCTGATGCTTCTTATATAAGTACTGCAACCGGTCATCGTCAGACGGATATGACGGGACTTCCGATTTCGAAAAATCCATCAGATAATATGATGCCGGCTGAATATAATGGTTTGAGACGTGCTACAAATGGAACATTATCAAAGGCACAATATAACGCTGTGGACAAAGGTTTTGTATCATTGAACAGCCAAGATGAGCAGTATAACCTCTTGAAAGCTCAGTCTTATCATAATACAGGGAACTCTGACAAATGGCGTAAAGCGACTTGGGAAAATAACATCAAGCCAGCTATTCTTTGGACCAACGAAGCACGCGTCCTTTGGAATAACGTTAACGTTGGTGACCAAGGACGTGTTGCGGTAACCCGTTTTGAAACAACAGTTCCAGATAACGTAACCAATGGTGACCTCAAGAACATGAAGGTTATGTATGGTGAAGGAACTCACAATACAACTTGGGCAGGGATTGGTATCCATACCAACCCATTGAAGTTAGATAATGTTAAGGCCTATCCTTTTGTAGCTCGTGATAGCGGAACTTATATCGTAGATCAAGTTGAAGCCCCATATGATACGTCTGCGTTTAATAAGGCTGGATTGAAATGGTGGTATTCAAACGGAGATACAAAACAAGCCTATACAGACCCTAACCAATACTTGGTTCATCCAGGAACTCAAGACTATAGTGGTACTAAAGGACCTGCTGGCACAACGATTGAATATCGTATAAAAGGTACCAATACCAAAGTAGAGTCTAATCAGGTCGGTCGTACACCAGGGGTGTTTGAATACAATATTCATAGACAATTCCCAGATAGTAAGGGTGCAGATACACCAGTTAAGTTTGTTGTGAAACCAAAAACTCCAGAAATTACAACAACTCTACAAGATAACGTTTCATCTCAAACAATCACTGTAGCAAATGCAGCTCCAAACAAAAAAGTTGATCTTTATAAAAATGGTACATTACTAACGAGTACTACTGCCGATGCGCAAGGTGTTGCTACCTTCAACAATGTCCAAATGGCAAACCAAGATAGCTTTAATGCTAAGGTAAAGATTGAGGGCCAACCTTCTTATCAAGATAAGGACGGAATCACGAAGACTTATGTTGAGTCTGCTTTCAGTAACACTGTAAGATCTCGTTTCACAGATACAGAAAAACCACAAATTACGGAAATCGTAGCCAATAAAGGGGCAACGGTTGATATGGCAAATCGTAAAGTGATTGTCTACCGTGAAGAAGAGTTTAATGTTGATGTGAAGATGACAGATAACAGTGGACGCTTGGATAAGGTTAAGGTGTTTGAAAATGGTAAAAATACAGCACCAACTAACAAGTTTGAAACTGCGGACATTGTTGACACATCTAAAAAGACAGAGATTCGCTTTACTACTGATCAAAACAAACTTGGTCAAAATGGAAATGCAACAGCAAAAAATCCAACTAAAGTAAACATTAGTGGTCATGTTGGTAAAGATTATACACGAGTTCCAGATGGTTGGGATCGTTATATTTCTGGTTTTGACCAAGTTGGTTTGACAAATAACAACGGTCAAAACGACAATACTAACAATGCCAAACTACGTATTGAGTTCCGTGCTCAAACAGATAAGTACACACCAACAACTACAACACAAAACGTAGATATCCAAGAAAATGGACGTGTTCGTTTTGATAATCCTGAAACTTATATCACTAACAGATCAAATCTTCCAACTACAGGTACAACTGCAGGAACGAAGACAACTTATGCTTGGGTTGGAGATGAGCCAACTAACTGGACAGCAGGTCGACAAACGCGTGACATCTTGGTAACTTACCCAGATGGTTCGACAGATACAGTTACAGTAAACTTTGACGTTCGTGACCGCATTGCACCAAACGTAACGGTTCAAGGAAAAACACTTCCTACAACTCGTCCTACTGATTCGGATGCACCGCTCTTTACAGTCTACCGTGGCGCTACCTTTAACCCAATCGTTAAGGCTTGGGATAACTCAGGTAAGTTGACTAAATTGCAGATTAAAAACCTACCAGGTGGTGTGGCGTCAGGAAGTTTTACAGAGCAGACAGGTAGAACAGAAAGTAATAAGTATTCTGGACGTCTGATTGATGGAAGAGTAAATGATGACCAAAAGCTTGGCACTCACATAGCTGAAGTTATCGTATCAGATGGAACAACTGAAACAACTCGTTACATGAAGTACCGTGTGGTTGATGTTGTTCGTAAAAATACTGCTACTAATGGGGAAGTGTTTAAAAACGTCGGAGATGCTTTAGGGGATGCTCACCAATATATTGCAACATCAGGAATTGCAGCTGGTACAGAACAAGGTGACGCTTACTTCCCAGGAGGTATGACCTTCAAGTGGAAGGATGCCAATCGTTATGATGTAAGTAATGACAAACAATTACAAGCTCCAGGTAAATGGACCCACAATGCGATTGCAGAATTCCCGGCAGAGACTAAGGATACAAGCAGTGAAACACGTACAGTCTTTGCAGCTGATAAAGAAATTCAAGTTGCCTTGGTTGCTAAACCAACAAAACCAGCCATTACCGTGGATGATTTTGGTAACGCAACAGTAACTCCAAAAGCATCAGAAAGCACTGTCAATCAGATGACCATTGCCTATACACAAAAAGGTACAAATGCTTCGAAAACATTGACAGCTACAAAAGCAAATAATGGTCGCTGGAGCTTGAATGAAACGCCTGCAGGTGTTTCGATCGATGCTGCTACTGGTCAGGTAAGATTTACAGATGCAGCTGTTGCTACAAATACACCTATTACTTCGACGACTCGTACCTCAGATGGTTATTCAAGTGATACGTCAACTGCTCGTAAGGTGGCAGGAGATACGGTTCCTCCAGTAATCACTGCAAATGATGCGACAGCAACATCAGGAGAACACGTGGATATTCCATTGTCAGTTGTCGATGAGGGTGTTGGTCTTGCTGATACAGATGGTGTTGTGATTACAGGTCTCCCTGCAGGATTGCACTATGAAAATGGTAAAATCACAGGAACACCTGCATCTAAAGGTAACTCTACAGTGAATATCGTTGCCAAAGATAAACGTGGCAATATTTCAACTAAGACAATTACCATCGCTGTTCAAAGTCAGGCTGACAAGTACAATGTAACAGCTAAAAATAATGGTATCTTCTATGCTATTAAAGATGAAGCTGTTGCGAACTTAACACCGAGAGACTTCGTCGATGGGACTATTCCAGAAACAGCCAAAGTAACATGGAAAACAGCACCAACGACTGGCGAAGTTGGTTCAGGAAAAGCAGCTGCTCTTACCATCACTTACCCAGATGGTTCAACAAAAGACTTGAAATACAATTACCAAGTCTATCCAAAACTGGAAACTAAGACGAATAACAATCAAACAGGTAACTTCTACTCCTTCAAAACGTTTAATAAGATTGGTGGAGATACATTTGTTTATACAAATATGACCAACCGCCAAGGTTTTGATGGGCTAGCTGTTAAGTGGAAATATGACTACCGTCTCAATAACGAAGGTGAGAACATAACAACACCTGTAGGTAATCCGACCTTTAGTAGTGTCTGGAATGTAGACAACATGGCTCATAAGACGGATTACAAGCTGACAGCGATTTATCCAAACGGACGTTTTGGTGCGGTAACTGCAGACAATCCAGCTCTTGAAAGTTCAACAACATGGCACTACTCAGTTTATGATTATGGTGCTAAGCAAGTGTTTGAAACATCTCAAGGTGATCTTGCTGGTCTTGGTAGCATGGTAACAAGTCCAAAAGATGCTGTAGTTCCTAAAGATGGACGAACAGAGGCACCAGATGCGACGAAATATACATGGCACCAAGGTGAACAACCAAATGATTCAACTGTTGCGAATCCAGGATTCTCTATCCATAGAGTTAATATGGAGCTTCCACCTGATTCAAGTACGGTAATTCATAAATTATCTGATAAAGCAAACTTTGAAATTCCTGTAGTTGTTAAAGTTAATCCAAAAACACCAGTTATTGTAGAAAATACAATTTCTGAAAAAGGTGGTTTGCCAAATCAATCTATTCAGATTGACAACGTTGTTCCAGGTGCAACAGTTAGCCTTACAATTGCTGGTAAAACAATCACTAAGACAGCTGGATCTAATGCTACAAGTGTAACCTTTGATGCTACTGACTTACAACCAGTCTATGCAGCTAATAATGGTCTTCTTCCTGTAGGAGATATCACTGTTAATCAGGCAGTTACACGTCGTGATCCTAGTGATAATACAGATAAGGTCTTGACCTCTGCAACAGCAACTGGAACGATTACTCGTGAAACGGTAGCTCCAGTAGCTCAAGATACAGTTGTAGAAGTCTGGGATGAAAAGACGAAAACATGGAAGGCTGTACCGAAGTCTACAGATGCAAGTGGTCTCGTGACACATACCTTCTATGCAGGTGATAAACTCCGCTTTACAACCAAGTTCACAGATAACAGTGATAAGATTGCGAATACTGTCGTAAGACAAGGTTCAAACACAGCATCAGCAACAGATAACGTCCTACATAGTACTTGGGGAACTGCTGCGCCAAATAATATCACAACAGTTACACCAGCTACTGCAACGTCACCAGCAACAGTCACTCAAACTGGTACAGTGAATGCAAATCTTCAGTATAACGATGGTCAACACGTTACTCGTGCCATTGTCGCGGAAGATACAGTAGGAAACCGTTCTGAGGGTAGTCGTTTCCGTCTGAAACAAGGTAAGTTGTCAGAGAAACATCCAGGTGTAGATCCAACAACTAAGTTTGAAGTTGCAGATGTAAACAACTTAACAGCAGAAGAAAAGGCGAAAGTACTTGAAGCGATCAAAGCATCAAATCCACAAACGGACAAGCAAATTGATTCTTACACTCAAAATGAGGATGGATCAGTCACAATCAACTACTTGGATGGAACAAGTAACCTCGTTCGTCCAAACGTTAAGTATGCTGTAGAAAAAGTTTCGGATAGATTCTATGCGGTAAAAGATGAAAATGTAAACGATTTGGATCTTCTTACTTTTGTTCGTGGAATTGGTGGAAAAGATTTACCAGAAGGTACAAAAGTTACTTGGGAAACAGCTCCTACCTTTAATGAGATTGGAAATCGTACAGCTTACTTGAAGGTTGAGCATCCAGACGGTACAGTTACTCCTCGCATCGAATACAACTATACAGTTCTCAAAAAGCTTGAAACATTTACACGAGATGGTAAAACTGGTAAATTCTACGCCTTTAAAGCCGATAGAGGTAATGATAGAGTTACAGGTGGTAACTGGGCTAATAACATTGGTGGATTTACTAACCTATATGTAAATAATAATCTTAATAACTCGACTGACCCAGGTAGCTACTCATTGTCAAGCTTAACCTTTAAATACAAGCTAAATAATGATGAAAATGCTATTCAAACTGAGAAGGTTAATACTACCTTCAGTGATGTATGGCACACAACTAAGGTAAGTAATGCGGATAACCAACCTCTAGCCCACAATACGACCTATACCGCAGTTGCGAACTATTCTAGAGGACGTTTCGGTAATGCATCAAATGGTGATCCTGCCTTAACAAGTACTGTAAACTTTGACTACTCAGTAGTGGATCCAGTAGCTAAGAAAGTTTATGAAACAACGGTTGGGGATAAGGGCCCACTAGCAGATATTATTAACACTCCAGGTAATGCCATTAAGAATACAGATATCGTTCTTACTACGAATCCTGTTGATGGCACTGCTACAGCTGTTTCAAGTACGGAGGCTAACTCTGCTACAGCTGCTTCTGGTACGACGACTACTCAGACTGTTCCAATGCCAGATGGTGTCGATTTTGCATGGGACGGGACAACAGCCCTAGATGCGGATAACATCGTTGCTGCTCCGGGTTACTATACACGAAATGTCAGAGTCACTCTACCGAAAAGTACTACAGAAACTGACAGGGACAGAAATACTCGAACAGTTCCAGTAACCATCAAAGTCAACCTAAAAACACCAAAAATCGCAGATGATCAAGTAACAAATACAGGTGGTCTTCCAAACCGTAGTATTACAGTGACAGATGTGGCACCAGGTGCGACAGTAACCTTGACAATCGGTGATAAGACTTTCCCTCCGAAGGTGGTACCAGCTGGTGCTACAAGTGTCACATTTGGAGCGGATGAATTAGCAGATGCTAACGGTTTGCTTCCAAAGGGAACTGTAACGGCTACACAAACTAAAGTTGTTACAAATCCTGAAGGAAATCCAGAGACCCTTAGCACATCAACGACTAAAGAAATTACTAAGGAAACTGAAGCGCCTAATGTTACTGTTAAGGTTGAAGTGTATGACAAGGCGAAAGATAAATGGGTAGAAGCTCCTAA
This sequence comes from Streptococcus humanilactis, assembly GCF_019448275.1. Taxonomy (GTDB): domain Bacteria; phylum Bacillota; class Bacilli; order Lactobacillales; family Streptococcaceae; genus Streptococcus; species Streptococcus humanilactis. The sequence goes on from NZ_JAHXBZ010000010.1 coordinate 10,529, forward strand.
GACGACAGATGGCAAGAGTAAAATCTATGCTGGAGATAAATTCCGTGTGACTGTAACAACTACTGATAACAGTGGTAAGGTTAAAAATATTGAGGCATGGAATAATTCTGTTAATGAAGATCCGAAGTATGCAACGACAAATCTCATTGAAAGTCCATTTGCAACGGGTGGTCGTGCGAAACAAACGACTAATACAGTTACGAATGCTTCAGTCGCTCAACCAGATACACGTCAATTGACAGAAGAAGGAACCTATAATCCTACTCAACCATATAGTGCAGGTAATAAGTGGACACGATTTGCAAGAGTTCGTGACTTGTCGGATAATACTAATTTTGTCGAATATGGACTCCAACAAGCTCCTCTAAACGAGAAGTATGAACCAAAGGTACCAGCAAGTATTAAGGTAACAAACAAAACGAATCCAACAGCGGAAGATAGAGAAAAAATTCGCGCAGAGATTGAAAAACTAAATGCTGGTAAACAAATTAAATCAATCTCTGTTAATGAACGTGGAGTAGTAACCGTTACCTACGATGATAATACTGTTGATACAGTTACGCCAACATTAGATGATTCAGATTACAAGTCTCAAAAAGCATCTGAGTCAGCATCGACTAGCGCCGTAGCGTCTACATCAGCAAGCACAAGCGCCGTAGCGTCTACATCAGCAAGCACAAGCGCCGTAGCGTCTACCTCAGCATCAACAAGTGCCGTAGCGTCTACGTCAGCGTCAACAAGTGCTGTAGCGTCTACGTCAGCGTCAACAAGTGCTGTAGCGTCTACATCAGCATCAACAAGTGCAGTAGCGTCTACATCAGCATCAACAAGTGCGGTAGCCTCTACATCAGCATCAACAAGTGCCGTAGCGTCTACATCAGCCTCAACAAGTGCCGTAGCGTCTACATCAGCAAGTACTAGCGCAGTAGCCTCTACATCAGCATCAAC
>NZ_JAHXBZ010000011.1:0-229 GCF_019448275.1 Streptococcus humanilactis
GGTTGCGCTGGAGTTGGGGTTTCTGTTGCTCCTGGCGCTGCTGGTTGATCTTCTACCGGTTGCGCTGGAGTTGGGGTTTCTGTTGCTCCTGGCGCTGCTGGTTGATCTTCCACAGGTTTCACTGGAGTTGGGGTTTCTGTTGCTCCTGACGCTGGAGTTTCTTCAGCTGGTTGCGCTGGAGTTGGGGTTTCTGTTGCTCCTGGCGCTGCTGGTTGATCTTCTACCGGTT
>NZ_JAHXBZ010000011.1:273-6294 GCF_019448275.1 Streptococcus humanilactis
TCGCTGGAGTTGGGGTTTCTGTTGCTCCTGACGCTGGAGTTTCTTCAGCTGGTTGCGCTGGAGTTGGGGTTTCTGTTGCTCCTGGCGCTGCTGGTTGGTCTTCCACAGGTTGCGCTGGTGTCACTGGTTCTTCCACTTTCGGTGCTGGTGTCGTTGGTTCCTCTACTTTTGGTGCTGGAGTAGTCGTTGCTTCTTCTGCTTTAGGAGCGGGTGCAGTTGACTCCTCTGCTTTCGGCGCTGGTGCCACTGGCTCGTCTGATTTTGGTGCCGGAGTCGCTGGCTCATCTGCTTTTGGCGTGGTAGACGCTGGTTCTTCTGCTTTTGGCGTTGTAGCCACTGGCTCGTCTGATTTTGGCGCTGGTGTCGCTGGATCCTCTACTTTTGGCGCTGGTGTCGCTGGCTCGTCTGTTTTCGGTGCAGGTGTCGCTGGTTCTTCTGCTTTCGGTGCGGGTGTCGTTGGTTCCTCTGCTTTTGGCGAGGGGGTTGCAGGTTCTTCCACTTTCGGTGCTGGCGCTGATGGTTCTTCAGTTTTCAACGCTGGTGTCGCTGACTCGTCTGATTTTGGCGCAACTGTGACTGGTGTTTCTGCTTTCAGTGCTGGCGATACTGCTGGTGTTTCCACAACTACTGGTGTCGTTTGTTTAACTGTAGTAGTTTGCTCTCCAGTTACAGTATTTGTCTTTGTTTCAACTTCATAACTTTGACAGCTACCAGAATTATCAATCGACACTCGCTGTCTTTTGACTTCTGTATTTCCATCTTTTAGAAAAGCTTCTTCGCTAAAATACAATTTATTATTAGCAAAAATCAAATCTCTATTTGCAATACGATTTATCTCAACCAAACTATCAACAGATAGCCCCGTTGCTCCACTAATAGCACTTAGTGTATCTCCCCATTTAATTGTGTAGTGTGATAAATTGTCTATATTTTGAATATCAGCTTTCACTTCCTCAACTGTTCTGGCTACCCAGACACCATCTTGTTCACTCGCTGACACAGTTGGAGCTAAGAAGCCCAACCCCAATAAAATCACACCTGTCGCAACAATTGCACCAGTTCTTAATTTTCTAAAGCCACGGAGGGATAAGCTTCCTCTAACATTTGTTTGTCTCATAATGTTTATTTTTCCTCACTAATCTATATTTCCCAAAGCAGACCCTTCCTAAGTCTACTAGTATATGTTTGCAATATGGATAGGCTTCTACAGATTTATCTATCTATTTTCAAGATAAGGTTTCTATAGATTTTTATGCACAATCCCATATATAAGTTGTGAAATTCCTTTCTAATAAATTCCATAGCTTTAGTATATCATATTGAAGCACTAAAGTACAAAGAAAGCAACTGAAAGCAATGATTTTTATCACTGCTTTCGGCTCTATTTTACATTGTTAAATATCCATTCTCTATCCACCATTCTTGAATAGAAAAATAAGATGTAGTCTCTATTTCAGACTAATTTTTTCAAATTTATTCACCATCCAGCAAGAGTTCTTTTGGTTGTTTTCTGAGGAGATTGCTTGAAGCAAGCGCCATAACGAGAACCACTAGAACCAAGGCAAGGACAAAGACAATGATAAAATCTGATGTCTGAATGGAAATGTCTAGGCTCGACAAGGTCTTGCTAAAGCCATCTACTTCTGCACCACCACCAAGATTAGAGGCTTGAGCTGCCTTGCTGGCTTGCTTGGCAACACCTGAAGTGACATTGGCAAGGACAGTGTTTCCGATTGCACGTGCTGTGTAGTTAGCTAGAAAATAAGCAGAAACGAGAGCAGGGACGGCAATCAAGATCGATTCAGTGATGAATTGACCCAAGATGCTTGCCTGCTTGAGACCAATAGAGAGGAGAATTCCTACTTCCTTGCGACGAGCGTTGATCCAAAGGCTGAGCAAGAGGGCAAGGAGAAGAACTGAGAAGCTCAAGCTACCCCAGAAGAGGAGGTTGGCCATCTTGTACATACCAGAGATGGATTGCTCAAGAGCTGGGTAGTTAGAGGAGCTCTTCACCAGTGTATAGCTCTTCCAGTTGATACCACTGATACCGTTCAACTCTTTCATGACGTCATCCAAGTTTTTGTCTGCTGTTACAAAGAAGGTTGCGTCCCCATAAATAGCTGTGTCTTCTGTGTATCCATAAAGCTTTGCAGCAGTGTGAATGTCTGTGATAGCTGTATTTTCGTAGAGTTCTTGTGAGTAGGTTACTGCCGACTTATTGTGACCATCAAAGAGTCCCTTGATTGTCACTTCAACTGTTTCCTTGGCACCTTTTTCATTGTCTGCATCGTAGATATTAGAGTCTAGTTTGACCTTATCCCCTACTTTCCAGCCGTGTTTGACTGCCAAGTCCTTGTGCAGGAGGATCTTGTCCTTGTCGTCGTTTGTTAAGTGCTCTCCTTCAACCAATTTATAAGAACCAGAGACAAACTTGTCTTCTTTAGAGGAGTCATTGACACCTGTAATCATCAAGCTACTTCCAAAATGTTTAGCACGGTCAGGTGTCAGATTTTTCTTGGTATCTGGCGTTTCGATGAGTTCATATCCAGTCAAATCTCCTATAGCGTTGATGCGTTTAACATAAGACTCGATGGCCTTGTTTTCGGTGATTTTTTTGATATCTTCACCCTTGATATTCCCAGCACCACGTGGCGTCCCTTGATTAACGCGACGATTGATTTGCATGGAGAAGCTATTGGTGATATTTTTAAAGGTCTCCTGAGAAGCCTTGGCAGTAGCTCCCTTGATCGACAAGCCGACCAAACTCAAGCTCGCCATGAGGAGAATAATCAGGAAGATGACAATCGATTTGAAAAACTTCCTTGTAACATAGGCAAATGCGTTGTGTAACATAGATTCCCTTTCTAGATTTGATTTAATAATTCTATCAAAACAAGCTCATATTATTTACTAGTATTGCGAGTTTCAGTCAGTTTCTTATCTTTCAACTCAAGTGTAATATCTGACGCTTGCGCCACTTCTTTACTGTGTGTGACGACGATGACACATTTACCTGTTTTCTGGGCAAGTGATTTAAGCAGTTCGACAATATCTCCAGCAGTTTTAGGGTCCAGATTTCCCGTTGGCTCATCTGCAAGAATAACTGGAGCTTCTGATACCAAACTACGAGCAATGGCAACACGTTGCTGTTGACCACCTGATAACTGGAGAACATTCCGCTTGATCTGACTTTCATCCAAACCAAGCTCAAGCAGTGTATCCTTGCTTGCCTTTTTGTTGACCAAGCGGATATTTTCCAGTGGAGAAAGATAATCTATCAAGTTATAATTTTGAAAGACCAGGGAAATATGGTGCATGCGATGGTAAGAATAGCCCTTCTTACGAATATCCTCTCCTTGAAAAAGAATAGAACCTTCAACAGGACTATCTAGACCAGCAAGGAGGGACAAGAGAGTGGATTTTCCTGCTCCTGACTCACCAATAATACTGTAAAATTTCCCGGGTTCAAAATTATAATTGATCTGATATAGGACTGCTTCAGCAGTGTTCTTATAACGGTAGGTAACATCTTGTAATTGTAATAAAGTCATGATTTCTCCTTCTTAACTAATAGATGATAAAATTTCTTTAGGTGATTTTCTAAATAAGAATAGGAAACAAAGGGCTACAGATAAGCAACTAATCAACAACAGAAAGACATAGGATTCTGCAAAAGATAGGATGTTGGCTGATAAACCGCTTGCTTTGGCTAGCGTATCTTGTAAGGTTGCCTGATCTCCACTTGCTAGTAGTGTTTGGAGTAGATAAGATGTGATTGCGTTTCCTGCAACAAATGCTGGAAGCAAGGCACCGAGAGATACCAAAACTACCTCTAAACAGAACTGTAGGAAAATCGAGCTCTTGCCTTTTCCAAGTGCAAGTAAAATTCCCACTTCATAGACCCGTTCTCTCAACCAGAGAGATAAAACAAGAATTAAGGCCCCTGCTCCTGCTATCAACATCCCATAAAGGAAAATGGTCAGAAAGGTTTGGAAGGTTGCTACTGAGTCTTTGATTTGTTCAAAAGCCTTGTTTTCCTTTTCGACTTGATAGCCTTGACTTTCCAAGGCCAAGTTTTCCACCTGCTTCATGAGTCCGTCCATTTCCTTAGGATTTTCTACATAGAAGCGCGCTGCACTGACTTGAGCTTCACTATTGCCCAAAAGGGTTTGGCTACTTTCATAATCTGTAAAGACCTGGTTTTCACTGAAGTCAGAAGACAAGCCTGTAAATTTCTCCTGTTTTTTACCAGAAAAGATTCCGACAATCTCAAACTCCACTGTTTGCCCTTTGCCAGCTTCTGACTGTCCAGCATCCAAGCCAATCTTATCATGAAGCGAAAGACCGTTCTTCTTAGCCAACTCTTCGTGGATCAGAATTTTATTGGAATCCCCTTTTTGAAGATGTCGCCCTTCTTTTAGGTTGAAAGCCGAACTGGTAAAGGTCACATCCTTGGATGAATCCTCAAGAGCCGTTAAGCTAACCAAGTTCTTGTCCGCAACTGACAAATCATCACGCTCTACGCTCTGCTCACCAGCCACCGCTTCCTTGTCTTTTAGTTTTGCAATCGTCTCCAGTTCAGGAGAGACATGTTCCAGTCCCTTAATCTTGCTTACAGATACTAGGTCTGACAGCTTGAAAGTCTGACCATTTTCTATCTTTTTAATAGAAAAAGATGTATTGAGTGATTTGTAAAGATTGGTTTCAACTGTTTTGTTGGACTTCATCAGAGTCAAACAGGCTGAAATTCCAGCCAATAGGACCAATAAAATCAGAAATAAAATAAAACTTCTCAGTCGTTTTCTGCTGACATAAGCCCAAGCTCTTTGGATTGGATTCATTTGTCACCTCCATATTTGTAAGACTATTATAAAATCCAAATATGAAATGTTTATGAAATGCAAAAAAAGAACTAGAATTCTCACAAATGAGTGATTTTTCTAGTTCTTTTTGATTTACAAAGACTTTATACAGGGAAAGCTACTAAGGATCAGATGAGATCATCTATTTAAGCTTCCTCTTCATCGTCTTTTTTCTTTTTGGCAAATAGCAAACCAAATGCGCCAAGAAGAGATAGAACTCCTAGTGCACCGGTAGCACGGTCTTCTTGTGTACCAGTATTTGGCAATACTGCTTGCGGTTGAGAAACTGATGGATTAGTTTCTGACACTTCATTCGGCAATTGAGCAGGTACTTCAACTGTTTGACTTGGCTGTTCAGCCGGTTGAGCAGCTGGCACTTCAGCAGGGATAACAGTATCCGGTCTAGGATTTGTATCGTCAGATGGTGTAGCTGGTCTTTGTTGACCGTCACCTGTTGGTCTAACTGGACTCACTTTTCTGAAGATATGAGTTACAACATCACCTTTAGTTTCTGTTCTTACAAATACATAACCTTCAATTTCACCATGTTCAAATGCTTCATTGGCTTCGCCTAATACTGCTGGAGCTTTCGCATCTGCTGGTTTCAACTCATTGCCATTTTCATCAGTCCATTTTGTAATGATAAGGTTAACTTTTGGCAACTCAGTTGGCTCTGGAAGTTCTCCATTTACTCCACCGTTGAATTCTGGTAATTCTGGTTGAACTTCTGGTTCACCGTTTACTCCACCATTAAATTCTGGTACTTCATGGATTGGCGAATCCGGTGCATTCACTCCACCACTGAATTCTGGATTTTCTAAAACTTCTGGTTCACCTTTTGCATATGCAAATAACAATTCATCACGAGGAATATTATGAGTGACGTTTGTTTCTGGATCAGTGATTGTTACTTTACCTGTCGGTTCAACAACTACAGTCTTACCTGGATTTGCTTTTTCCACTGATTCTTTAACTTTATCTTGTTCGTCTTTGCTTAGATTATTCAAATCTTTGACTGGGACTTTTTCAGTCGGTTTCACTGGGGTGAAGTCTTGGTTCACTAGGTCTGTTCCTGGAATTGTATGACTGATGCCTGTTGTTGGATCTGTCACCGTCGCTGTTCCGTCGTCTCCTACTGTTACTTCCTTACCTGGGTTCT
>NZ_JAHXBZ010000012.1:0-4544 GCF_019448275.1 Streptococcus humanilactis
ATGATTAAAACCAGTGGAACTTACCCTGACACGGATTTCCACTGGTTTTTAGAATTTTTATCAGACTAACTTCCACTTGGATTAGCGGTGGAACTTAGTTTGGGAATTTACCTAATTTTAGCTCTTTTGTAGTGCTCCCCCAAAAAAGAAAAAGGAGGAATCCCACCCTCCTAAAGTTAGTATTGTTCCATTCAATCCCATCAATTTTAACACATAATGTTCAAAAAATATTATATCATCACAACCAACCAGAATCTTTCGCGATATTAGCTGCCTCTGTTCGATTACCTGCATCTAGTTTCGAAAGAATATTGGTGACATAGTTTCGGACTGTTCCGTTGGATAAATAAAGTTGATCCGCAATTTCTTGATTGGATAAGCCCTTAGCAATTCCCTCTAAAACGGCAATCTCTTGTTCTGTCAACGGATTGGGATGCGTCATCACCACTTCCATCAATTCAGGCGAAAACTCCTTGCGCCCCTCTAGGACGGTGTGCAAGGTTTTCATGAGGTCTGCAATGCTTCTTTCTTTCAAGACATAAGCATCTACTCCAGCCTTGACTGCACGTTCAAAGTAACCAGGGCGCTTGAAGGTCGTCACCACAACCACCTTTGTTTCTAAATTTTCTGCTCGTATCCACTCCAAGACTTCAAGACCTGTCTTAACAGGCATTTCTACGTCAAGAACGGCGATGTCAACAGACTCCTTTTCTAATAGTTGGATTGCTTCCTGCCCATTCTTGGCTTGAAGAATATACTCCACATCTGGTTGAAAGGTAAGCAATTGACACATAGCATCTCGCAACATACTTTGATCTTCTGCAACAAGTATTTTCATCTTAGTTTCTCTCCTTATAAGGTAGTCGAACCTGAACTTCTGTCGGTTGTTTCCAACTAATTACCTTTACTTCTCCCGAAAATGGAAGAACACGATCTCGGACTGTATGGAGCTCATCCCCCTTTATAGAAGCAAAGCCACAGCCATCATCACTTACTGTTAAAAGGAGTTCCTTCTCTGTCCGTTCTAATTTTAAGTAAGCTTTAGACGCATTGGCATGTTTGATGATATTGGTTACTAACTCAAGCAAAATCATGGAAGCCGTTGACTCCAATTCCTGAGTAAGGCTAGCAGTATCTAGTTGATTAGCCGTTTCCACCTCAATTCCAGCAATCTCTAGTATCTTTTTGACAGTTTCAAGTTCTGATGCTAAGGTCCGTGATTTCAGATTTTCCACAATGGTTCGCACTTCATTCATGGAATCCTTGCTTATCTGGTGAATTTCTTTTAATTCCTTTTCCACCTGTGGATAAGCCTCCATCTGAAACAACTGCAAGGCTAAATCTGTCTTGACACTCAGCATAGCAAAGGTATGCCCCAGACTATCATGTAAATCCTGACCGATACGACTGCGTTCATTTTCAGCAAGTAATAGATTTATCTGGGCATTTTGCTTGACCTGCGCTTCTTTCAAATCCTCCACAATCCGAATCCGAACCAAACCAAAAGTCATTAAATCGACAAAAGCAAGAATTACAAGTAGATAGAATAGAAACTCAACTTCGATTCTCTGAAAAATCAACAGTTGGCCCACAACAAGGACTTGAGCAAGAAGAAAAGTCCAGACATGTAAAGACTTTAAACCACCTAAGCTGAAATGATAACTTAAGAGATTGGATAGGAAAAAGAAAAACCAGATATAATTAACAGCAACAAAGGCAGTATTCCCAACTACATAAGTCAGCATGATCCCCCAGAAAAGCCAAGATAGGCGCTGGCTCTTAGTTGTTAAAATACCCAAATACGCCACTACAAATAGAATATCAATCAATAAATGCCAGGCAGAAAGCCACCCAGTCACTACAGGTAGGATGGGGAAAATCATAAAAATTAAACTGACCCAGAACATATAATGTATGCTTTTCAGTCTTTCAAACATTAAGTATTCTCCTTATGACCTTGAAGGTAAATGGTCAAACCAAACAAAATTGCTGAAAAAACAAGTAGATAAACTGTGGCTGATAGATTGATGCCACCCTCATTTAAAAATGTCTTGATCAATTCCATCAACTGATAGCTTGGTAGACGCTTCCCGATTGCTTGCATCCAGTCTGGAAATAAAGAGACGGGCATCCAGAGTCCGCCTAAAACAGCCAAGCCAAAGTAAAGAAGATTGCCCACGACAGACATCAGCTGACTAGAAGGCAAGAGTGTCAAGGTCAAGCCAAGTGCTACAAATGCAATACTTCCCAAAATCAGCAAGAGCGCCGCCCCAATCCAATTTCCAAGAGACATGTCCACACCTCTTACAAAGTGCCCAACTGAGAAAACCACCAAGATTGAAACCAAATAATCAACCAGCATACTTGTTATCTTTGATAGATAATATTCTACCATATTTACAGGGCTATGACGTAATGTTTTCTGCCAGTTGTTGATTTTATCGGTATGTAAAACAACTGGGAATGAGAAGATAGCTGTCGACATCATGGAAAAGGCTGTCATGGAGATGAGGTAATCACGCATAAAATTAGCTGGTCCACCAGGTGTGTTCTGGTACATGCCTGAAAAGAATAAATAGAAGGCTGTCGGCATTCCTACGGATAATAGATAATAGACTGATTGCCGTTTGGTCAATAGAAATTCTATCTTATTTAATGCGATCCATCGTTTCATCTTAGTCAGCTCCCTTTTGTGTTTCTTCAAAGATTGTATCCAGCAAACTGCGGTTATTAACTTCAATTTCTTGTATGCTACATCCTGCTTGAACTAACAGTTGCCAGAAAGCATTTGCCTCTCGTGTGACTACTTGTAGAGCATCCTGTTTTTGTACCCAGTTGTCAACCAAGTTTGACTGCTCAACGACTTCCTTGTAAGCCAAAGGAAGGATAAAATGCTTTTCAATCTCCTCACTACGCATGGCTAGAGGCGTCGTATCACGAATCAACTCTCCCTTATTCAAGACCAAAATCCGGTCAGCTGTATGCTCTACCTCTTCGATATAATGGGACGAATAGAGAATAGTGACTCCCTGCGCTTTTAGGTCCTGAACAATTTCCCAAAAACGTTGACGGGTAGAGGTATCCATGGCAGCAGTCGGTTCATCTAAAAAGACAAGCTTTGGTCGCCCAATCAAGGTCAAGACAAAAGAGAAGAGACGCTTTTGCCCACCTGACAATTTTTCTGCAAATTGCTCTTTTTGTTGCTTGTCAAACTGCAATAGTTGATCGATCTCCTGGTTGCTCAAGGGATTTGGATAAATACTTTGAAAGAAAGCAATCAACTCTTTGACCTTTAATTTCTGAACGATGACATTTTCTTGAGGGAGATAGGATCTTGTGTAGTCTAACTGAGAACTCGTCACTGGCAAGCCTTGGATGGATACTTGACCGCTTGTGACCAGTTTATCTCCAAGCAAACAGTCCAAGAGTGTGGTCTTCCCAGCACCATTGGGACCAATCAAGGCGACGCATTCACCTTCTGTTACCTCAAAGGAAATATCCTTCAAAATAGCCTTGCCCTTGATGTTTTTATTTAGGCTTTCTACCTTAATCATGTTCATCATATTCTCCTTTCAGCCACTCCTTTCCCATCGGAAAGGCGATAAAAATCATAAATCCTAGACCCCAGGCACCGCGAATGGCTTGGTGAAGGAAGGCTTGATCAAACCAACCTGTAAACATTTCTACCAACCATACCACTAGTGATAGTCCAATAAAAAGATAGAGAAACGCTTTTTTCATTTTTCAAACTCCTTTTTCACATCTGAGACTAATTTCAAACCTTCTCGGATAAGCCAGGACATCATTCCAAATCCTGCAAATAGCTCCCAAGGAAAATGATAGAAACCTTCATCCAATCCTGAGAACATGAGATAAGTCATGACTCCTGCTGCTACTAAACTCATTGCGACAATTACTTTATGTTTCATTTTTTCTTCCCCCCTTTCATACTTCAATTATAGTCTTTTGAAGTTAGCGGAGCTAGATGCTTCTGTCACAAGGAAATATGACAAATGTCATAAAAGATTCTGTTCAAAACAAGCAAGATACACTATACAATAAAACACAAGTAGAAAAATCTAAGGCAGCTTCCTTAAAAGAAATATCAAACCCAATTCACACTATATTGAAAACCAATACTTATTTAAAATCAAAAGAGCGGAAATTTTTATCGTACAAAACACATATATTATAGGCAGAGTAAAAAACTCTTCAATTACTTTCTTAAAAGTTTGTAAGAATTATACAATATGTTAAATTTTGATTTATGTACCTAAACTACTGTATTCATTGAACAAATCAGGAAACAAAAAAGTATACGCGATCAAAATGAATTACTGAAATTAAAAAGAGAGAAGCAAACTGATTCTCTCTTAATGTATATAATATCTAGTTAAATAAAAAAAGATACGCTTACGTATCTCTGTAATGTATCGGGAAGACAGGATTCGAACCTGCGACACCTTGGTCCCAAACCAAGTACTCTACCAAGCTGAGCTACTTCCCGAGTTAAATAGAAAAATGCACCCTAGAGGAGTCGAACC
>NZ_JAHXBZ010000013.1:0-4259 GCF_019448275.1 Streptococcus humanilactis
CGCTTTCATATTCTCAGTTACTTTGGATAAGTCCTCGAGCTATTAGTATTAGTCCGCTACATGTGTCGCCACACTTCCACTTCTAACCTATCTACCTGATCATCTCTCAGGGCTCTTACTGATATAAAATCATGGGAAATCTCATCTTGAGGTGGGTTTCACACTTAGATGCTTTCAGCGTTTATCCCTTCCCTACATAGCTACCCAGCGATGCCTTTGGCAAGACAACTGGTACACCAGCGGTAAGTCCACTCTGGTCCTCTCGTACTAGGAGCAGATCCTCTCAAATTTCCTACGCCCGCGACGGATAGGGACCGAACTGTCTCACGACGTTCTGAACCCAGCTCGCGTGCCGCTTTAATGGGCGAACAGCCCAACCCTTGGGACCGACTACAGCCCCAGGATGCGACGAGCCGACATCGAGGTGCCAAACCTCCCCGTCGATGTGAACTCTTGGGGGAGATAAGCCTGTTATCCCCAGGGTAGCTTTTATCCGTTGAGCGATGGCCCTTCCATACGGAACCACCGGATCACTAAGCCCGACTTTCGTCCCTGCTCGAGTTGTAGCTCTCGCAGTCAAGCTCCCTTATACCTTTACACTCTGCGAATGATTTCCAACCATTCTGAGGGAACCTTTGGGCGCCTCCGTTACCTTTTAGGAGGCGACCGCCCCAGTCAAACTGCCCGTCAGACACTGTCTCCGATAGGGATCACCTATCCGGGTTAGAGTGGCCATAACACAAGGGTAGTATCCCAACAACGTCTCCTTCGAAACTGGCGTCCCGATCTCATAGACTCCTACCTATCCTGTACATGTGGTACAGACACTCAATATCAAACTGCAGTAAAGCTCCATGGGGTCTTTCCGTCCTGTCGCGGGTAACCTGCATCTTCACAGGTACTAAAATTTCACCGAGTCTCTCGTTGAGACAGTGCCCAAATCATTACGCCTTTCGTGCGGGTCGGAACTTACCCGACAAGGAATTTCGCTACCTTAGGACCGTTATAGTTACGGCCGCCGTTTACTGGGGCTTCAATTCATACCTTCGCTTGCGCTAAGCACTCCTCTTAACCTTCCAGCACCGGGCAGGCGTCACCCCCTATACATCATCTTACGATTTAGCAGAGAGCTGTGTTTTTGATAAACAGTTGCTTGGGCCTATTCACTGCGGCTGACTTAAAGTCAGCACCCCTTCTCCCGAAGTTACGGGGTCATTTTGCCGAGTTCCTTAACGAGAGTTCTCTCGCTCACCTGAGGCTACTCGCCTCGACTACCTGTGTCGGTTTGCGGTACGGGTAGAGTATGTTTAAACGCTAGAAGCTTTTCTTGGCAGTGTGACGTCACTAACTTCGCTACTAAACTTCGCTCCCCATCACAGCTCAATGTTATAGATATAAGCATTTAACTCATATCACACCTCACTGCTTAGACAGACTCTTCCAATCGTCTGCTTTAGTTAGCCTACTGCGTCCCTCCATCACTACATACTCTAGTACAGGAATATCAACCTGTTGTCCATCGGATACACCTTTCGGTCTCTCCTTAGGTCCCGACTAACCCAGGGCGGACGAGCCTTCCCCTGGAAACCTTAGTCTTACGGTGGACAGGATTCTCACCTGTCTTTCGCTACTCATACCGGCATTCTCACTTCTATGCGTTCCAGCACTCCTCACGGTACACCTTCTTCACACATAGAACGCTCTCCTACCATACCTATAAAGGTATCCACAGCTTCGGTAAATTGTTTTAGCCCCGGTACATTTTCGGCGCAGGGTCACTCGACTAGTGAGCTATTACGCACTCTTTGAATGAATAGCTGCTTCTAAGCTAACATCCTAGTTGTCTGTGCAACCCCACATCCTTTTCCACTTAACAATTATTTTGGGACCTTAGCTGGTGGTCTGGGCTGTTTCCCTTTCGACTACGGATCTTAGCACTCGCAGTCTGACTGCCGACCATAATTCATTGGCATTCGGAGTTTATCTGAGATTGGTAATCCGGGATGGACCCCTCACCCAAACAGTGCTCTACCTCCAAGAATCTTAATGTCGACGCTAGCCCTAAAGCTATTTCGGAGAGAACCAGCTATCTCCAAGTTCGTTTGGAATTTCTCCGCTACCCACAAGTCATCCAAGCACTTTTCAACGTGCCCTGGTTCGGTCCTCCAGTGCGTCTTACCGCACCTTCAACCTGCTCATGGGTAGGTCACATGGTTTCGGGTCTACGTCATGATACTAATCCGCCCTATTCAGACTCGGTTTCCCTACGGCTCCGTCTCTTCAACTTAACCTCGCATCATAACGTAACTCGCCGGTTCATTCTACAAAAGGCACGCTCTCACCCATTAACGGGCTCGAACTTGTTGTAGGCACACGGTTTCAGGTTCTATTTCACTCCCCTCCCGGGGTGCTTTTCACCTTTCCCTCACGGTACTGGTTCACTATCGGTCACTAGGGAGTATTTAGGGTTGGGAGATGGTCCTCCCAGATTCCGACGGGATTTCTCGTGTCCCGCCGTACTCAGGATACTGCTAGGTACAAAGACTATTTTAAATACGAGGCTATTACTCTCTTTGGCTGATCTTCCCAAATCATTCTTCTATAATCTTTGAGTCCACATTGCAGTCCTACAACCCCGAAGAGTAAACTCTTCGGTTTGCCCTCCTGCCGTTTCGCTCGCCGCTACTAAGGCAATCGCTTTTGCTTTCTCTTCCTGCAGCTACTTAGATGTTTCAGTTCACTGCGTCTTCCTCCTCACATCCTTAACAGATGCGGGTAACAGGTAGTACCTGTTGGGTTCCCCCATTCGGAAATCCCTGGATCATCGCTTACTTACAGCTACCCAAGGCATATCGTCGTTTGTCACGTCCTTCTTCGGCTCCTAGTGCCAAGGCATCCACCGTGCGCCCTTATTAACTTAACCTTATTTTTGACCTTTCAGTCATAAACTCTTATTAATACTACAGCGTTTTCGGTTTATTTTCTTGTTACTATTTGATATAGATATTCAATTTTCAATGTGCATTACTTGGTGATCTCTCACCAATGGAGCCTAGCGGGATCGAACCGCTGACCTCCTGCGTGCAAAGCAGGCGCTCTCCCAGCTGAGCTAAGGCCCCACAAGACCTCTCAAGACTAAACAAGACCAATGCGCAGTTCCTTATCCTTAGAAAGGAGGTGATCCAGCCGCACCTTCCGATACGGCTACCTTGTTACGACTTCACCCCAATCATCTATCCCACCTTAGGCGGCTGGCTCCTTACGGTTACCTCACCGACTTCGGGTGTTACAAACTCTCGTGGTGTGACGGGCGGTGTGTACAAGGCCCGGGAACGTATTCACCGCGGCGTGCTGATCCGCGATTACTAGCGATTCCGACTTCATGTAGGCGAGTTGCAGCCTACAATCCGAACTGAGACTGGCTTTAAGAGATTAGCTTGCCGTCACCGGCTTGCGACTCGTTGTACCAGCCATTGTAGCACGTGTGTAGCCCAGGTCATAAGGGGCATGATGATTTGACGTCATCCCCACCTTCCTCCGGTTTATTACCGGCAGTCTCGCTAGAGTGCCCAACTGAATGATGGCAACTAACAATAGGGGTTGCGCTCGTTGCGGGACTTAACCCAACATCTCACGACACGAGCTGACGACAACCATGCACCACCTGTCACCTCTGTCCCGAAGGAAAGCTCTATCTCTAGAGCGGTCAGAGGGATGTCAAGACCTGGTAAGGTTCTTCGCGTTGCTTCGAATTAAACCACATGCTCCACCGCTTGTGCGGGCCCCCGTCAATTCCTTTGAGTTTCAACCTTGCGGTCGTACTCCCCAGGCGGAGTGCTTAATGCGTTAGCTGCGGCACTAAACCCCGGAAAGGGTCTAACACCTAGCACTCATCGTTTACGGCGTGGACTACCAGGGTATCTAATCCTGTTTGCTCCCCACGCTTTCGAGCCTCAGCGTCAGTTACAAGCCAGAGAGCCGCTTTCGCCACCGGTGTTCCTCCATATATCTACGCATTTCACCGCTACACATGGAATTCCACTCTCCCCTCTTGCACTCAAGTTAAACAGTTTCCAAAGCGTACTATGGTTAAGCCACAGCCTTTAACTTCAGACTTATCTAACCGCCTGCGCTCGCTTTACGCCCAATAAATCCGGACAACGCTCGGGACCTACGTATTACCGCGGCTGCTGGCACGTAGTTAGCCGTCCCTTTCTGGTAAGATACCGTCACAGTGTGAACTTTCCACTCTCACACTC
>NZ_JAHXBZ010000014.1:0-1534 GCF_019448275.1 Streptococcus humanilactis
AGGTAAATTCCCAAACTAAGTTCCACCGCTAATCCAAGTGGAAGTTAGTCTGATAAAAATTCTAAAAACCAGTGGAAATCCGTGTCAGGGTAAGTTCCACTGGTTTTAATCATGCTTGATTTCATCGCTTCTGTAGCCAAAATGAATCGAAAAAAAGAAGCGCACAAAATCCCCTCATCTGAAAGCGTTTCAGATTAAGTTCCGCTATGGTGGAAGTTAGTATGAGACGTTTGAATGCGGTTAAAGGTTAGTTTTTAGAACTTATGTTGGAGTAATTTAGACGACTGACAGACATCTTCTGCAGGTATTTTAGAAATGCCAAGAAGCTTAGGAGTCTCTTCTCCATAGGTAAAGGCAAAGAGTTCATAGGCTGACTTTCCATTCAAAGCAGCACGTTTGACACTGTTGACATGAGAACAAATGAGATTGATGTCTTCTTGAGTTAAGTTGTCAAAGGAAGTTCCCTTAGGTAGAATGTCACGAATCAGCGTGTGATTTTTCTCAATTCTCCCTTTCTGGTCAGAGCGATTAGGATCACAAAAGAAGAGTTTACTCTCTCCTCGAACATCCATTTCGATGTCATCGACCCTGGCAAACTCTCCACCATTATCAGTCAGGATGACAGGAAAGAGTTGAAAGAAATCTTTATCCGCTTGGTGAAGAGTGTTCTTGATATCATAGAGATGTTTGGTAACCTCAAGGGCGGTTTTATTATCCAGTAGTCTAGCGAAGATAAAGTTACAGAAAGAGAGATTGAAGGTGAGTAGGACTTTACCTCCCATCCTGCCCATAACGGTGTCCATTTCCAGCCAAGAATTCAGTTGCTTAAGAGCCAAATAATTTAGGAAATCCTCGTAGGAACGGCCTTTTTTGGCTTCTTTAGGGATGGAGGGTAGCTTATTTTTTCTTCTTTCTTTAAATTTAACGGCTCTGGCTAGGTCAATAGGAGCGATAGATAGGTATCCTTTTCGGATGTGTCGATAGACAGTTGAGGAGCTGACATCAAGGTTGTGAGTTTTGAGGATATGATAGATGTGTTGTCCCTTTTTAACACCATCAGAAATGATTTTATCCATGTCCCAGAAGGTCTTGGAATTGAGGGGAGTTCCTTCACGAGCTTCGACAAGAGTTTGTTCGTACTGCTTTTGAGCTTGTTTAGCGAGGTAGAAGATTTTTTTAAATCCACAATTTTGTCTTCTTTTAGGGCATCCATTACAGACAAAGGTAGCTTTGTTGAGTAGAGGGCAAGGAAGCTTATCGCATGTAGACTCTCGGACTTGTCTGTTTCGTTTGACTTCTTTGGAAACAGTGGTCGGGTCTTTTAGAATGGATTGTCCGATAGCTTTGAAGGTTTCACCTCGCTCTAAGCCTAATTGGATATCATTACGGTCTGAAAGGGTAAGGTGTTTATGTTTTGTCATAGTAGACCTCATTTCTAACTCAAACGTCTCACACTTAATTCCACCATAAAAATCCGTTTTAGACTAATTTCCACTTTGGTCAGGTGAGTGGAAGTTACTTTGAGAAGTTAGCA
>NZ_JAHXBZ010000015.1:0-1433 GCF_019448275.1 Streptococcus humanilactis
TCTACTTCAGCATCAACAAGTGCGGTAGCCTCTACTTCAGCGTCAACAAGTGCGGTAGCCTCTACCTCAGCATCAACAAGTGCGGTAGCGTCTACATCAGCAAGCACTAGCGCGGTAGCCTCTACATCAGCAAGCACAAGTGCAGTAGCCTCTACTTCAGCGTCAACAAGTGCAGTAGCCTCTACCTCAGCATCAACAAGTGCGGTAGCTTCTACATCAGCATCAACAAGTGCCGTAGCGTCTACATCAGCAAGCACTAGCGCGGTAGCCTCTACATCAGCAAGCACAAGCGCCGTAGCCTCTACCTCAGCATCAACAAGTGCGGTAGCTTCTACATCAGCATCAACAAGTGCCGTAGCGTCTACATCAGCAAGCACAAGCGCCGTAGCCTCTACCTCAGCATCAACAAGTGCGGTAGCCTCTACATCAGCAAGCACAAGCGCTGTAGCCTCTACATCAGCATCAACAAGTGCGGTAGCCTCTACATCAGCAAGCACAAGTGCGGTAGCTTCTACATCAGCATCAACAAGTGCCGTAGCGTCTACATCAGCATCAACAAGTGCGGTAGCCTCTACATCAGCAAGCACAAGTGCGGTAGCTTCTACATCAGCATCAACAAGTGCCGTAGCGTCTACATCAGCATCAACAAGTGCGGTAGCCTCTACATCAGCATCAACAAGTGCGGTAGCCTCTACATCAGCGTCAACAAGCGCTGTAGCCTCTACATCAGCAAGTACTAGCGCAGTAGCCTCTACATCAGCGTCAACAAGTGCGGTAGCGTCTACATCAGCAAGTACTAGCGCAGTAGCCTCTACATCAGCGTCAACAAGTGCGGTAGCCTCTACATCAGCAAGCACAAGTGCGGTAGCTTCTACATCAGCGTCAACAAGTGCGGTAGCGTCTACATCAGCAAGCACAAGCGCAGTAGCATCTACATCAGCAAGCACAAGTGCGGTAGCCTCTACTTCAGCATCAACAAGTGCGGTAGCCTCTACATCAGCAAGTACTAGCGCTGTAGCATCTACATCAGCAAGTACTAGCGCTGTAGCCTCTACATCAGCGTCAACAAGTGCCGTAGCGTCTACATCAGCAAGTACTAGCGCAGTAGCGTCTACCTCAGCGTCAACAAGTGCCGTAGCGTCTACATCAGCAAGCACAAGTGCGGTAGCTTCTACATCAGCGTCAACAAGTGCGGTAGCGTCTACATCAGCAAGCACAAGCGCAGTAGCATCTACCTCAGCATCAACAAGTGCCGTAGCGTCTACATCAGCAAGCACTAGCGCCGTAGCGTCTACCTCAGCGTCAACAAGTGCCGTAGCCTCTACATCAGCAAGCACAAGTGCGGTAGCCTCTACATCAGCAAGCACAAGCGCAGTAGCCTCTACATCAGCAAGCACAAGCGCTGTAGCATCTACATCAGCAAGCACAAGTGC
>NZ_JAHXBZ010000016.1:0-269 GCF_019448275.1 Streptococcus humanilactis
GGGTTCTTCGCTTTGACTTTGTCTGCCACTTGTTTTTTCTCTTCTGGAGTTAAGTGCGCTTTGTCTTTCACTGGAACTTTTTCGGTTGGTTTCACTGATTCGAAGTCTTGGTTGACTAAATCGCTTCCTGGAATTGTGTGTGTAATTCCTGTATTCGGATCTTTCAACGTTGCGGTTCCGTCGGCTCCTACTGTGACTTCCTTACCTGGGTTCTTAGCTTGAACTTTTTCTTTGACTTTGTCTTGTTCGGCTTGAGTCAATTCTCCAGC
>NZ_JAHXBZ010000016.1:569-1153 GCF_019448275.1 Streptococcus humanilactis
ATCAGTTGGTGTCACTGGGGTGAAGTCTTGGTTCACTAGGTCTGTTCCTGGAATTGTGTGTGTAATTCCTGTATTCGGCTCTTTCAACGTTGCGGTTCCGTCGGCTCCTACCGTTACTTCCTTACCTGGATTCTTAGCTTGAACTTTTTCTTTGACTTTGTCTTGTTCGCCTTGAGTCAATTCTCCAGCTTTCTTCACTGGTACTTTGTCAGTTGGTGTCACTGGGGTGAAGTCTTTTACTGTTAAGTCTTTCACTGGGATGAGTACTGAATCGCCAGTTGTCTTATCCGTTACAGTAATATTACCTTTATCATCCGCCTTAACATCGCTATTTGGATTAGATTTTTTAACTTCTTCTACCAATTTTTCTATTTCTTTTGATGTTAAATGTTCTGGATCTGGAACTACGAGTGGTAGTGGAATCTCAACTTCAAACTCTTTTGCAGGTTCACCTTTAGCGCTAGTAAGTTTCGCTGGCGTTGTTTGTCCGGATACGCTCGCTGGTTTGTGTCCTGGTTCATTGATGCTGACACTTCCTGCCGTTGCTGTGTCTGGTAACTTCGTATTTGGAATCTTGAACGTTC
>NZ_JAHXBZ010000017.1:0-1103 GCF_019448275.1 Streptococcus humanilactis
GCTACCGCACTTGTGCTTGCTGATGTAGAGGCTACAGCGCTTGTGCTTGCTGATGTAGAGGCTACCGCACTTGTTGATGCTGATGTAGAGGCTACCGCACTTGTTGACGCTGAAGTAGAGGCTACAGCGCTTGTGCTTGCTGATGTAGAGGCTACCGCACTTGTTGATGCTGATGTAGAGGCTACAGCGCTTGTGCTTGCTGATGTAGACGCTACGGCACTTGTTGACGCTGATGTAGAGGCTACGGCGCTTGTGCTTGCTGACGTAGATGCTACAGCGCTTGTGCTTGCTGATGTAGACGCTACGGCACTTGTTGATGCTGATGTAGAGGCTACGGCGCTTGTGCTTGCTGATGTAGAGGCTACAGCGCTTGTACTTGCTGACGTAGATGCTACAGCGCTTGTGCTTGCTGATGTAGACGCTACGGCGCTTGTACTTGCTGACGTAGATGCTACAGCGCTTGTTGATGCTGAGGTAGACGCTACTGCACTTGTTGATGCTGATGTAGACGCTACGGCACTTGTTGATGCTGATGTAGAAGCTACCGCACTTGTGCTTGCTGATGTAGAGGCTACAGCGCTTGTGCTTGCTGAGGTAGATGCTACCGCGCTAGTGCTTGCTGAGGTAGAGGCTACCGCACTTGTTGATGCTGAGGTAGAGGCTACAGCGCTTGTGCTTGCTGATGTAGATGCTACAGCGCTTGTTGATGCTGATGTAGAGGCTACTGCGCTTGTGCTTGCTGATGTAGATGCTACAGCGCTTGTGCTTGCTGATGTAGAGGCTACCGCACTTGTGCTTGCTGATGTAGAGGCTACGGCACTTGTTGATGCTGATGTAGATGCTACTGCGCTTGTGCTTGCTGATGTAGACGCTACGGCACTTGTTGATGCTGATGTAGAGGCTACCGCACTTGTTGATGCTGAGGTAGAGGCTACGGCACTTGTTGACGCTGAAGTAGAGGCTACAGCGCTTGTGCTTGCTGAGGTAGATGCTACAGCGCTTGTGCTTGCTGATGTAGAGGCTACCGCACTTGTGCTTGCTGATGTAGAGGCTACAGCGCTTGTGCTTGCTGATGTAGAGGCTACCGCACTTGTTGATGCTGA
>NZ_JAHXBZ010000018.1:0-824 GCF_019448275.1 Streptococcus humanilactis
TATCGGGAAGACAGGATTCGAACCTGCGACACCTTGGTCCCAAACCAAGTACTCTACCAAGCTGAGCTACTTCCCGAGTTAAATAGAAAAATGCACCCTAGAGGAGTCGAACCTCTAACCGCCTGATTCGTAGTCAGGTACTCTATCCAGTTGAGCTAAGGGTGCTCTATATTATGCCGAGGACCGGAATCGAACCGGTACGATCGTTACCAATCGCAGGATTTTAAGTCCTGTGCGTCTGCCAGTTCCGCCACCCCGGCCTCTCTAAGCGAACGACGGGATTCGAACCCGCGACCCCCACCTTGGCAAGGTGGTGTTCTACCACTGAACTACGTTCGCACTGTTTTCTTCTATCTAAAAATGCCGGCTACATGACTTGAACACGCGACCCTCTGATTACAAATCAGATGCTCTACCAACTGAGCTAAGCCGGCTCATTTATTATATCTTAATGCGGGTTAAGGGACTTGAACCCCCACGCCGTTAAGCGCCAGATCCTAAATCTGGTGCGTCTGCCAATTCCGCCAAACCCGCAGATATGACCCGTACTGGGCTCGAACCAGTGACCCATTGATTAAAAGTCAATTGCTCTACCAACTGAGCTAACGAGTCTAAAATAACTTACGTTATTTCAAACGGTCCCGACGGGAATCGAACCCGCGATCTTCGCCGTGACAGGGCGACGTGATAACCGCTACACTACGGGACCTTTGGGAGTTAACGGGATCGAACCGCTGACCCTCTGCTTGTAAGGCAGATGCTCTCCCAGCTGAGCTAAACTCCCTAGAGCTAAGCGACTTCCATATCTCACAGGGGGCAACCCC
>NZ_JAHXBZ010000019.1:0-629 GCF_019448275.1 Streptococcus humanilactis
AGCGCTGTAGCATCTACATCAGCAAGCACAAGCGCAGTAGCCTCTACATCAGCATCAACAAGTGCGGTAGCCTCTACATCAGCAAGTACTAGCGCGGTAGCCTCTACCTCAGCATCAACAAGTGCCGTAGCGTCTACATCAGCAAGTACAAGCGCTGTAGCCTCTACATCAGCGTCAACAAGTGCCGTAGCGTCTACATCAGCAAGCACAAGCGCAGTAGCCTCTACATCAGCATCAACAAGTGCGGTAGCCTCTACATCAGCATCAACCAGTGCGGTAGCCTCTACATCAGCGTCAACAAGCGCTGTAGCATCTACATCAGCAAGTACAAGCGCTGTAGCCTCTACATCAGCGTCAACAAGTGCCGTAGCGTCTACATCAGCAAGCACAAGCGCAGTAGCCTCTACATCAGCAAGTACAAGCGCTGTAGCCTCTACATCAGCAAGTACTAGCGCGGTAGCCTCTACATCAGCGTCAACAAGTGCCGTAGCGTCTACATCAGCAAGCACTAGCGCTGTAGCTTCTACATCAGCGTCAACAAGTGCAGTAGCCTCTACATCAGCAAGCACAAGCGCCGTAGCGTCTACATCAGCAAGCACAAGCGCTGTAGCGTCTACATCAGCAAGCAC
>NZ_JAHXBZ010000020.1:0-585 GCF_019448275.1 Streptococcus humanilactis
TTCTTCTCTTACAACAGAGCTTTACGATCCGAAAACCTTCTTCACTCACGCGGCGTTGCTCGGTCAGACTTCCGTCCATTGCCGAAGATTCCCTACTGCTGCCTCCCGTAGGAGTCTGGGCCGTGTCTCAGTCCCAGTGTGGCCGATCACCCTCTCAGGTCGGCTATGTATCGTCGCCTTGGTGAGCCGTTACCCCACCAACTAGCTAATACAACGCAGGTCCATCTGGTAGTGATGCAATTGCACCTTTTAAGCAAATGTCATGCAACATCTACTGTTATGCGGTATTAGCTATCGTTTCCAATAGTTATCCCCCGCTACCAGGCAGGTTACCTACGCGTTACTCACCCGTTCGCAACTCATCCAGAGAAGCAAGCTCCTCCTTCAGCGTTCTACTTGCATGTATTAGGCACGCCGCCAGCGTTCGTCCTGAGCCAGGATCAAACTCTCATTAAAAGTTTGAGTTCTCACTCATTTCTGTCACTGACAGATTTATTGTTTTTTCATTGTTCAGTACTACAACCTTAGTTGTAGTGCCCTGCACATTGGTTCGTCTTGTTCAGTTTTCAAAGGTCTTTGTCACTC
>NZ_JAHXBZ010000021.1:0-407 GCF_019448275.1 Streptococcus humanilactis
TCAACAAGTGCGGTAGCCTCTACATCAGCAAGCACAAGCGCTGTAGCATCTACATCAGCAAGCACAAGCGCTGTAGCCTCTACATCAGCATCAACAAGTGCGGTAGCCTCTACCTCAGCATCAACAAGTGCCGTAGCGTCTACATCAGCAAGCACAAGCGCCGTAGCGTCTACATCAGCATCAACAAGTGCGGTAGCCTCTACATCAGCAAGCACAAGCGCTGTAGCATCTACCTCAGCGTCAACAAGCGCCGTAGCGTCTACCTCAGCAAGTACAAGCGCCGTAGCGTCTACCTCAGCGTCAACAAGTGCGGTAGCGTCTACTTCAGCGTCAACAAGTGCCGTAGCGTCTACCTCAGCATCAACAAGTGCAGTAGCCTCTACATCAGCAAGCACAAGCGCTGTAGC
>NZ_JAHXBZ010000022.1:0-401 GCF_019448275.1 Streptococcus humanilactis
GATGTAGAGGCTACCGCACTGGTTGATGCTGATGTAGAGGCTACCGCACTTGTTGATGCTGATGTAGACGCTACCGCACTTGTTGATGCTGATGTAGACGCTACCGCACTTGTTGATGCTGATGTAGAGGCTACGGCGCTTGTGCTTGCTGATGTAGAGGCTACCGCACTTGTGCTTGCTGATGTAGAGGCTACAGCGCTTGTTGACGCTGATGTAGAGGCTACAGCGCTAGTACTTGCTGATGTAGAGGCTACCGCACTTGTGCTTGCTGATGTAGAGGCTACCGCACTTGTGCTTGCTGATGTAGAGGCTACAGCGCTTGTTGACGCTGATGTAGAGGCTACCGCACTTGTTGATGCTGATGTAGAGGCTACCGCACTTGTTGATGCTGATGTAGACGC
>NZ_JAHXBZ010000023.1:0-401 GCF_019448275.1 Streptococcus humanilactis
TCAACAAGTGCCGTAGCGTCTACATCAGCAAGCACAAGCGCTGTAGCCTCTACATCAGCAAGCACAAGTGCGGTAGCCTCTACTTCAGCGTCAACAAGTGCGGTAGCCTCTACCTCAGCATCAACAAGTGCGGTAGCCTCTACATCAGCATCAACAAGTGCCGTAGCGTCTACATCAGCAAGCACTAGCGCCGTAGCCTCTACCTCAGCAAGCACAAGTGCGGTAGCCTCTACATCAGCAAGCACAAGCGCTGTAGCATCTACATCAGCAAGCACAAGCGCTGTAGCATCTACATCAGCAAGCACAAGTGCGGTAGCCTCTACATCAGCAAGCACAAGCGCAGTAGCCTCTACATCAGCAAGCACAAGCGCTGTAGCATCTACATCAGCAAGCACAAGTGC
>NZ_JAHXBZ010000024.1:0-347 GCF_019448275.1 Streptococcus humanilactis
AGCACAAGTGCGGTAGCTTCTACATCAGCATCAACAAGTGCCGTAGCGTCTACATCAGCATCAACAAGTGCGGTAGCCTCTACATCAGCATCAACAAGTGCGGTAGCCTCTACCTCAGCGTCAACAAGCGCTGTAGCCTCTACATCAGCAAGTACTAGCGCAGTAGCCTCTACATCAGCGTCAACAAGTGCGGTAGCGTCTACTTCAGCAAGTACTAGCGCAGTAGCCTCTACATCAGCGTCAACAAGTGCGGTAGCGTCTACTTCAGCGTCAACAAGTGCCGTAGCGTCTACCTCAGCATCAACAAGTGCAGTAGCCTCTACATCAGCAAGCACAAGCGCTGTAGC
>NZ_JAHXBZ010000025.1:0-332 GCF_019448275.1 Streptococcus humanilactis
CATTTCTGTCACTGACAGATTTATTGTTTTTTCATTGTTCAGTACTACAACCTTAGTTGTAGTGCCCTGCACATTGGTTCGTCTTGTTCAGTTTTCAAAGGTCTTTGTCACTCGCTTCTCTCAAGTGACAACTATATTAGTATATCACAGTCGCTTTCGCTTGTCAACACTTTTTTGAAACTTTTTTAAAACTTTTTTCATCAAGTGTTTCAACCGCAACATACCATAGTCCGTACGGGATTCGAACCCGTGTTACCGCCGTGAAAAGGCGGTGTCTTAACCCCTTGACCAACGGACCAGAGTTGTTATTTTCAACTCTTACTATTATACCG
>NZ_JAHXBZ010000026.1:0-323 GCF_019448275.1 Streptococcus humanilactis
TCTACATCAGCAAGCACAAGTGCGGTAGCCTCTACATCAGCAAGCACAAGCGCAGTAGCCTCTACATCAGCAAGCACAAGCGCTGTAGCATCTACATCAGCAAGCACAAGTGCGGTAGCTTCTACATCAGCAAGCACAAGCGCTGTAGCCTCTACATCAGCGTCAACAAGTGCGGTAGCCTCTACCTCAGCATCAACAAGTGCGGTAGCCTCTACATCAGCATCAACAAGTGCCGTAGCTTCTACATCAGCAAGCACTAGCGCAGTAGCATCTACCTCAGCATCAACAAGTGCGGTAGCCTCTACATCAGCAAGCACAAGCGC
>NZ_JAHXBZ010000027.1:0-317 GCF_019448275.1 Streptococcus humanilactis
TCAGCGTCAACAAGTGCGGTAGCGTCTACTTCAGCGTCAACAAGTGCCGTAGCGTCTACCTCAGCATCAACAAGTGCAGTAGCCTCTACATCAGCAAGCACAAGCGCTGTAGCGTCTACCTCAGCATCAACAAGTGCGGTAGCCTCTACTTCAGCGTCAACAAGTGCCGTAGCATCTACATCAGCATCAACAAGTGCGGTAGCCTCTACTTCAGCATCAACAAGTGCGGTAGCCTCTACTTCAGCGTCAACAAGTGCGGTAGCCTCTACCTCAGCATCAACAAGTGCGGTAGCGTCTACATCAGCAAGCACTAGCGC
>NZ_JAHXBZ010000028.1:0-311 GCF_019448275.1 Streptococcus humanilactis
TCAGCAAGCACAAGCGCCGTAGCGTCTACATCAGCAAGCACAAGCGCTGTAGCGTCTACATCAGCATCAACAAGTGCGGTAGCCTCTACATCAGCATCAACAAGTGCGGTAGCGTCTACCTCAGCGTCAACAAGTGCCGTAGCCTCTACTTCAGCCAGCACAAGCGCTGTAGCATCTACCTCAGCAAGCACAAGCGCCGTAGCCTCTACATCAGCAAGCACAAGTGCGGTAGCCTCTACATCAGCAAGTACTAGCGCGGTAGCCTCTACATCAGCGTCAACAAGTGCCGTAGCGTCTACATCAGCAAGCAC
>NZ_JAHXBZ010000029.1:0-287 GCF_019448275.1 Streptococcus humanilactis
TCTACATCAGCATCAACAAGTGCGGTAGCCTCTACATCAGCATCAACAAGTGCGGTAGCCTCTACATCAGCGTCAACAAGCGCTGTAGCCTCTACATCAGCAAGCACAAGCGCCGTAGCGTCTACATCAGCATCAACCAGTGCGGTAGCCTCTACATCAGCAAGCACAAGCGCTGTAGCCTCTACATCAGCATCAACAAGTGCGGTAGCCTCTACATCAGCATCAACAAGTGCGGTAGCGTCTACATCAGCATCAACAAGTGCGGTAGCCTCTACATCAGCATCAAC
>NZ_JAHXBZ010000003.1:0-251 GCF_019448275.1 Streptococcus humanilactis
CCGGCTTGGTCAGTTGCTGCCTCAATAGCTACTTTCGCTGCATCTGCTGCCGCCTTAGTTGCTTCTTTAGCCTTCGCTTTTTCAGATTGACTCAATTGATCATTCGCATCAATTGCTTGATCTTTAGTAGCTTTAGCTTGATCAATCGCATTTTTAGCGTTTTCTTTACCTACTGGAGTCACTGCTTGGATGGCGTTTGTACCTTCTGTTTCTTTCTCAGTTACTCCGGCTTGGTCTGTTGCTGCCTCAAT
>NZ_JAHXBZ010000003.1:216727-216964 GCF_019448275.1 Streptococcus humanilactis
GGCTGGATTTCCTTCTGGTGTTGTTACTGTTGCGTTTCCTTTATCGTCTACTACAACTTTAGATCCTGGGTTGACTGCCTCAATTGCTTTCTTAACTTTTGCTTTTTCTTCATCTGTTAATTTGGCTGGATCTTTAACTTCTACCTTAGCTGCTGGTGTGTTTACTGCATTTCCTGCATTTGCTTTACCTGCATCTGCTGCTGACTTAGTTACGTCTGCTGCTGGAATTACAGCTGT
>NZ_JAHXBZ010000030.1:0-284 GCF_019448275.1 Streptococcus humanilactis
GATGTAGAGGCTACCGCACTGGTTGATGCTGATGTAGAGGCTACCGCACTTGTTGATGCTGATGTAGACGCTACCGCACTTGTTGATGCTGATGTAGACGCTACCGCACTTGTGCTTGCTGATGTAGAGGCTACCGCACTTGTGCTTGCTGATGTAGAGGCTACCGCGCTTGTACTTGCTGATGTAGATGCTACAGCGCTTGTTGACGCTGATGTAGAGGCTACCGCACTTGTTGATGCTGATGTAGAGGCTACCGCACTTGTTGATGCTGATGTAGACGCTAC
>NZ_JAHXBZ010000031.1:0-275 GCF_019448275.1 Streptococcus humanilactis
TCCTGACGCTGGAGTTTCTTCAGCTGGTTGCGCTGGAGTTGGGGTTTCTGTTGCTCCTGACGCTGGAGTTTCTTCAGCTGGTTGCGCTGGAGTTGGGGTTTCTGTTGCTCCTGGCGCTGGAGTTTCTTCAGCTGGTTGCGCTGGAGTTGGGGTTTCTGTTGTTCCTGACGCTGGAGTTTCTTCAGCTGGTTGCGCTGGAGTTGGGGTTTCTGTTGCTCCTGGCGCTGCTGGTTGATCTTCTACCGGTTGCGCTGGAGTTGGGGTTTCTGTTGCTC
>NZ_JAHXBZ010000032.1:0-275 GCF_019448275.1 Streptococcus humanilactis
GCTACAGCGCTTGTGCTTGCTGATGTAGAGGCTACTGCGCTTGTGCTTGCTGATGTAGATGCTACGGCGCTTGTGCTTGCTGAGGTAGATGCTACAGCGCTTGTGCTGGCTGAAGTAGAGGCTACGGCACTTGTTGACGCTGAGGTAGACGCTACGGCACTTGTTGATGCTGATGTAGAGGCTACTGCGCTAGTACTTGCTGATGTAGACGCTACGGCACTTGTTGAGGCTGATGTAGACGCTACGGCACTTGTTGATGCTGATGTAGAGGCTAC
>NZ_JAHXBZ010000033.1:0-269 GCF_019448275.1 Streptococcus humanilactis
TCTACATCAGCAAGCACAAGCGCCGTAGCGTCTACATCAGCAAGCACAAGCGCTGTAGCGTCTACATCAGCATCAACAAGTGCGGTAGCCTCTACATCAGCATCAACAAGTGCCGTAGCGTCTACCTCAGCGTCAACAAGTGCCGTAGCCTCTACATCAGCCAGCACAAGCGCTGTAGCATCTACCTCAGCAAGCACAAGCGCCGTAGCATCTACATCAGCAAGCACAAGCGCAGTAGCCTCTACATCAGCAAGCACAAGCGCTGTAGC
>NZ_JAHXBZ010000034.1:0-266 GCF_019448275.1 Streptococcus humanilactis
GCGGTAGCCTCTACATCAGCAAGTACTAGCGCGGTAGCCTCTACATCAGCGTCAACAAGTGCCGTAGCGTCTACATCAGCAAGCACAAGCGCTGTAGCCTCTACATCAGCAAGCACAAGCGCTGTAGCATCTACATCAGCGTCAACAAGTGCCGTAGCGTCTACATCAGCAAGCACAAGCGCTGTAGCATCTACATCAGCGTCAACAAGTGCCGTAGCGTCTACATCAGCAAGCACAAGCGCTGTAGCATCTACATCAGCAAGCAC
>NZ_JAHXBZ010000035.1:0-263 GCF_019448275.1 Streptococcus humanilactis
TCAGCCAGCACAAGCGCTGTAGCATCTACCTCAGCAAGCACAAGCGCCGTAGCATCTACATCAGCAAGCACAAGCGCAGTAGCCTCTACATCAGCAAGCACAAGCGCTGTAGCATCTACATCAGCAAGCACAAGCGCTGTAGCATCTACATCAGCAAGCACAAGTGCGGTAGCATCTACATCAGCATCAACAAGTGCGGTAGCCTCTACATCAGCAAGCACAAGTGCGGTAGCCTCTACATCAGCAAGTACTAGCGCGGTAGC
>NZ_JAHXBZ010000036.1:0-257 GCF_019448275.1 Streptococcus humanilactis
TCTACTTCAGCATCAACAAGTGCGGTAGCCTCTACTTCAGCGTCAACAAGTGCGGTAGCCTCTACCTCAGCATCAACAAGTGCGGTAGCGTCTACATCAGCAAGCACTAGCGCTGTAGCCTCTACATCAGCAAGCACAAGTGCGGTAGCCTCTACTTCAGCGTCAACAAGTGCAGTAGCCTCTACCTCAGCATCAACAAGTGCGGTAGCTTCTACATCAGCATCAACAAGTGCCGTAGCGTCTACATCAGCAAGCAC
>NZ_JAHXBZ010000037.1:0-251 GCF_019448275.1 Streptococcus humanilactis
AGTGCGGTAGCTTCTACATCAGCATCAACAAGTGCCGTAGCGTCTACATCAGCAAGCACAAGCGCCGTAGCCTCTACCTCAGCATCAACAAGTGCGGTAGCCTCTACATCAGCCAGCACAAGCGCAGTAGCCTCTACCTCAGCATCAACAAGTGCGGTAGCCTCTACATCAGCAAGCACAAGTGCGGTAGCTTCTACATCAGCATCAACAAGTGCCGTAGCGTCTACATCAGCATCAACAAGTGCGGTAGC
>NZ_JAHXBZ010000038.1:0-241 GCF_019448275.1 Streptococcus humanilactis
AGTAGACCTCATTTCTAACTCAAACGTCTCACACTTAATTCCACCATAAAAATCCGTTTTAGACTAATTTCCACTTTGGTCAGGTGAGTGGAAGTTACTTTGAGAAGTTAGCATTCATGCAAAAAAGTAAAAAAGTTTAAAAAAGTAGTTGACAAAAAATAAAAAGTCGGTATAATAGTAAGAGTTGAAAATAACAACTCTGGTCCGTTGGTCAAGGGGTTAAGACACCGCCTTTTCACGG
>NZ_JAHXBZ010000039.1:0-240 GCF_019448275.1 Streptococcus humanilactis
TTCCGGCGTTCTAGGGCTTAACTTCTGTGTTCGGCATGGGTACAGGTGTATCTCCTAGGCTATCGTCACTTAACTCTGAGTAATACCTACTCAAAATTGAATATCTATTCAAATCAAGAAAACCGTACGCTTTCATATTCTCAGTTACTTTGGATAAGTCCTCGAGCTATTAGTATTAGTCCGCTACATGTGTCGCCACACTTCCACTTCTAACCTATCTACCTGATCATCTCTCAGGGC
>NZ_JAHXBZ010000040.1:0-240 GCF_019448275.1 Streptococcus humanilactis
TTCCGGCGTTCTAGGGCTTAACTTCTGTGTTCGGCATGGGTACAGGTGTATCTCCTAGGCTATCGTCACTTAACTCTGAGTAATACCTACTCAAAATTGAATATCTATTCAAACCAAGAAAACCTCTCGCTTTCATATTCTCAGTTACTTTGGATAAGTCCTCGAGCTATTAGTATTAGTCCGCTACATGTGTCGCCACACTTCCACTTCTAACCTATCTACCTGATCATCTCTCAGGGC
>NZ_JAHXBZ010000041.1:0-233 GCF_019448275.1 Streptococcus humanilactis
GCTACAGCGCTAGTTGATGCTGATGTAGACGCTACGGCGCTTGTACTTGCTGACGTAGATGCTACAGCGCTAGTTGATGCTGAGGTAGACGCTACGGCGCTTGTGCTTGCTGATGTAGAGGCTACAGCGCTTGTGCTTGCTGATGTAGAGGCTACCGCACTTGTGCTTGCTGATGTAGAGGCTACAGCGCTTGTGCTTGCTGATGTAGAGGCTACCGCACTTGTTGATGCTGA
>NZ_JAHXBZ010000042.1:0-227 GCF_019448275.1 Streptococcus humanilactis
AATAAATCCGGACAACGCTCGGGACCTACGTATTACCGCGGCTGCTGGCACGTAGTTAGCCGTCCCTTTCTGGTAAGATACCGTCACAGTGTGAACTTTCCACTCTCACACTCATTCTTCTCTTACAACAGAGCTTTACGATCCGAAAACCTTCTTCACTCACGCGGCGTTGCTCGGTCAGACTTCCGTCCATTGCCGAAGATTCCCTACTGCTGCCTCCCGTAGGA
>NZ_JAHXBZ010000043.1:0-227 GCF_019448275.1 Streptococcus humanilactis
TCAACCAGTGCGGTAGCCTCTACATCAGCAAGCACTAGCGCGGTAGCTTCTACATCAGCGTCAACAAGTGCAGTAGCCTCTACATCAGCAAGCACAAGCGCCGTAGCGTCTACCTCAGCAAGCACAAGCGCTGTAGCGTCTACATCAGCAAGCACAAGCGCCGTAGCGTCTACATCAGCAAGCACAAGCGCTGTAGCGTCTACATCAGCATCAACAAGTGCGGTAGC
>NZ_JAHXBZ010000044.1:0-227 GCF_019448275.1 Streptococcus humanilactis
TCCCACTTAACTCCAGAAGAGAAAAAACAAGTGGAAGATAAGGTCAAAGCGAAGAACCCAGGTAAGGATGTCACAGTAGGTGACGATGGAACCGCAACGGTTACCGATCCAAGAACTAAGATCAGTCATCCAATCGCAGGAAAAGACCTAGTTATCGAAGACTTCACACCAGTGAAACCAGATGAGAAGGTTGTTGTTCAAGACAAATCCCACTTAACTCCAGAAGA
>NZ_JAHXBZ010000045.1:0-227 GCF_019448275.1 Streptococcus humanilactis
GCACTTGTTGACGCTGATGTAGAGGCTACCGCGCTAGTACTTGCTGATGTAGAGGCTACCGCACTTGTGCTTGCTGATGTAGAGGCTACCGCACTTGTTGATGCTGATGTAGAGGCTACGGCACTTGTTGACGCTGATGTAGAGGCTACCGCGCTAGTACTTGCTGATGTAGAGGCTACCGCACTTGTGCTTGCTGATGTAGAGGCTACCGCACTTGTTGATGCTGA
>NZ_JAHXBZ010000046.1:0-227 GCF_019448275.1 Streptococcus humanilactis
AAACCAGATGAGAAGGTTGTTGTTCAAGACAAATCCCACTTAACTCCAGAAGAGAAAAAACAAGTGGAAGATAAGGTCAAAGCGAAGAACCCAGGTAAGACTGTCACAGTAGGGGACGATGGAACTGCAACAGTTACCGATCCAAGCACTAAGATCAGTCATCCAATCGCAGGAAAAGACCTAGTTATCGAAGACTTCACCCCAGTGAAACCAGATGAGAAGGTTGT
>NZ_JAHXBZ010000047.1:0-227 GCF_019448275.1 Streptococcus humanilactis
CGGTGACAGATCCAACAACAGGCATCAGTCATACAATTCCAGGAACAGACCTAGTGAACCAAGACTTCGAATCAGTGAAACCAACCGAAAAAGTTCCAGTGAAAGACAAAGCGTACTTAACTCCAGAAGAGAAAAAACAAGTGGCAGACAAAGTCAAAGCGAAGAACCCAGGTAAGGAAGTAACAGTAGGAGACGACGGAACAGCGACGGTGACAGATCCAACAACA
>NZ_JAHXBZ010000048.1:0-227 GCF_019448275.1 Streptococcus humanilactis
AATAAATCCGGACAACGCTCGGGACCTACGTATTACCGCGGCTGCTGGCACGTAGTTAGCCGTCCCTTTCTGGTAAGATACCGTCACAGTGTGAACTTTCCACTCTCACACTCGTTCTTCTCTTACAACAGAGCTTTACGATCCGAAAACCTTCTTCACTCACGCGGCGTTGCTCGGTCAGACTTCCGTCCATTGCCGAAGATTCCCTACTGCTGCCTCCCGTAGGA
>NZ_JAHXBZ010000049.1:0-227 GCF_019448275.1 Streptococcus humanilactis
ACACAAACCAGCGAGCGTATCCGGACAAACAACGCCAGCGCAGTTGAAAGATGGAGACACAGCAACGATTAAGTTCGAGCAAGATCCAACAACCGGTGAAGTGACGGTAACCGTAAGTAAAGCGAATGGCGGCACTTACGCAACAGGAACGACAGTTAAAGTACCAGGAATTGACAACGACACCTTCACAGTAGGAGAAAATGGAACGTTCAAGATTCCAAATACGA